>JADJXJ010000005.1 GCA_016715945.1 Bacteroidota bacterium | reverse complement strand
TTGTGGCTGGCATCAAAATCACCCACAGCGAAGCCGTACCAATCAGCCACGCGCTGGGCGCTCTCAAAGGCGTTGCGTACCTCTGGCAATTTGTAGGCGGATGCCGCCCAGGCGTTCAGCGTTTTAGCATTGGTTAAATCCACCAGAGTATCATCACGAGTGGGCGCTGGTGCGCCGCTCAGCCACTCCCGCAGGATTGTAGCCAGCTGCGTGCCTGGCTTGTTGATTACCTGCCCACTCAGGGCCGGGCAGCGCGTTTTCTGCACAATCGCATCGTTTTCGATGGTCATATCCAGGTAGACATCGAACTCGTATTCCATGCTGTCACGTTGCACCGGTGCCATGCCCACCTTTTTGGGCTGGTTGATGGTACGGCCGTTCCGCTCTACCTGCTCCAAAACATATTCCTGCTTACTCCGCATGGTGGCAATGATGTGAATACGTGCGCCTACAATGGCCTCGATTAAAGCGTTTTGGATCGGCGTGGCGTCCTTCCAGGCGGCAAATGAGTTTGCCGTTTTCATCCGCTTGGCTATCTGGTCTACGATTTCCAGTAAACCCCCTGCCCCGTTCCAGGCGTGGCTTAGGCTGTCGATAATCAATACCTCGTACCCGGCATTGGCGGCGGCTGCGATAGCCTCAACGAAACGATCTGGGTGAAACGGGGCTTCCATTTCCAGGACATCAAAGGGGAAGCGGTCGGCATACTTCGCAGCCGACCCGTGTTCCGTGTCCACAACGGCCGTTTTCCCCAACGCCGTGCCAATGGCTAACGCGCTGTAGGTTTTGCCGCTGCCCGATGGTCCGGCAATGGCCAGGCGCAATTTTGATTCATGCTTTACTGCTGGTTTGAATAGTGTCATGTTGTTTTTCCTCCACTGGTAAAAATAAATCTGATAAATCTGGCTCCCAAACCTCGGAGCACTTGCGGCAAAGATACCGATCTTCCCACTTGCAAAACTCTGAGATTGGGAAGTTGCAGCTCTCGCACGGCCTGACGTGTTCGTCGTGTCTCATCGCTGCTCATCCTTGTGCCACCGCAGCATGGCGGCGATGGCAAATGTGAATACGAATAGGGGCCATAGGTAGTCCATTAAAATCTCCCAGTTCCATAGAGAAACATGGCCTGTTCGTTGTCATCAAAATCGGCGGGGTCCGGCTCGCGTTCTACCTGGGCCAACAGCGTCTTGAGAATCGGCAGCGCCTTGGCTGCTGCCTCCGGTGTGCAGCCTTCGCCCTTTGGTACATGGCGCTCATATTCCCGGTACGCGGCGTCTGCTGCTTCTTTCACTGTCATGATTGCACCTTTGCCCGCTCTACCAAATACTCGCCGCACGTCTCGCAATGGTAATGCCCCGTGCGTTCCTTGTAGAAAATCTTGCTACGCTTGCACTTGCCGCAATAGCGAATCTTACCGATGGCTAGGACTCGTGTCATTATTGCACCGCCTCACGCTGGCCGAACTGCGCCCGCAAACCTTGACGGATTACCGGCTCCAGCTTGTCGGCCTCATCGCTGGCGTAGATGCGATCCGCAATTTCTTTTGCCAGGGCGTATTCGGCGTGTTTGTCCTCAGCGCGTTTGTTGGCTGCTGCGTTCTCATAACCTGACTGAGCCGCCGCCTGGTCGAGGGAGAGATACGATTCAAACAGCCGGTCAAGCTGCTGCTGCGTTTCTGTGTCGTAAATGGGTCCTGCGTGAAATCCTGTTGTCATTGTCATGTTCCTTTGTTGTGCCCGCCCCCTTGCGAGGGCGGGCGGTGCCGGTTCCGTGCTGTTAGTTTTTGTTGTGTTTTCTGTGCGCCCGGGCGGTTTCCACAATGCCCGTCGCTACATCTCGCACAATCTTGTTGTATTGCGTTTTTGTTCGCATTTCCCACCACGTTAACGGTGCACGATCTCCATTGTGCTGATCTAGCCAGTGAGCGGCATCCGCGATCCTGGCACCGATGCGCTTTGCCTCATAAATCCCGTCGCCAATTGCCGCCTGTTTGTTGTATTCGTTTATTACTTCTACTGCTCGTTTGACAAGTCTTTGTCTTGGTGTCATGTCTCTATCCTTCGCCTTGCGGCTGTTCAGGTTCCGTGCTGTTAGTTAGCTGTTGATAATGCGCCGTTTGGCCAGGGTCAGAACTGCGAACTTCTCACATTCTGGATTGAGCATTTCCTGAGCCTTGGTGATGATTGCGATTTGCTCATTCTTTGCGCTGGCCAATGATTTTACGTGGGCTTCGATTTCTTTTACTTGATTGCGAATGTTCATCTCATCCTATCCTTTGACCTTGCCGGTTCCGTGCTGTGGTGCCCCGTGCGGGGGATTGCTAGAAAGGGATTTCTACATCCCATTTTTTTTCTACCATTTCGGGGCGTTCCCCAAAAAACTTCTCAAGTAGATTTTTTACGCGTGGGGTATGCAGAGATAGGATGCACTCGCTGCCAACGTGAGCAGTTTTTTTGCTCTCTCTTTCTCCGTCATCCAGTTTCACATCAGTAACGTACCGGATACATCTGCCACAAACACAGTGGATTCCACTCCGTACACCTGCGTCGTATTGAAAAGTTATTTTGTATCTCATTGTCCTGTCCTTTAGCCTTGCCGGTTCCGTGCTGCCCCGCCGGTGAGGGCGGGGCTTGTTGCTGTTAATTCCATACCGATAAAACTGTCTGAGCGGCTTGCCACCGGGGGCGGCTGTCACCTTCGGGGCGACACTTTACCGGATGGTTTTCTTTGGTGTACCAGCCGTATGCCCCGTCGCTCAGGTGAGAGTTGTAGAAGCCGATTTCCTGATTGTGCGGGTGGCTGCTGTCAGGAACCCAGGCCCAACCATCTTCGAAAACTTTTTCTACTTCGTTGGTGTGGTGTTTGATTTGGTGTTGGCTGTACATTTTTATCTCCTGTGAAAATTTTTCCGTCTCAGATGCTATCTATTATAAGGATTTGTTGCGTATTGTCAAGCGTTAGACTCAGAATCTAACCTTAAAGAATTGTACCACTTCTTGACTTGCGATAAATTGGCTTTATACTAGGGGGTATGAATCAAGGATTTAATGTTATTCGTAAAAAGATGGAGGCCCGAATGAGCGACAAGCTTCACACCGTGCCCGAAATCTCCGAGATGTTGGACATCTCCCGGCAGACTGCTTACAATTGGCTGCGTGCTGGAAGATTCCCCAATCATATTACGGTAGGTGACGGCGACATGGTACTCATTCCCGCTTCTGATGTTGAGACAGCCAGGAAAGAAGAAGCGGCCAAGCTGATACAAAAGCTTGACCGCTTGGGATTTCAAGCTGTCCCTGCGTAGGAAGTCGGAATAAAAAAAGACTTACCACCACGCAGGGCAGCAAGCCTTTTAACATCCCCTTAGCCCCGTAATCTTACCAGGGACGGCGGGGCAGGGGTGAATCAGTACCTTATCATCATCAATAGACGAAAGCACAGAGGGGTAAACTATTCTTCTGGAATCTGTACCCCATTTATTATGAGGTACTCACTGACCCATTTCTCTTGTTGCTCCTCGGCGTCAGCAAACGCAGCAGATACCACGGCGTCATCTTCCTGCCCCATAAAGGCAAGGAATGCGCCAATGGTGAACTCCTGATACGATACCCAAGCAACATGAGCATCTTGGGCGCACTCTGGCGGTTCTATCTGGCGGGCCTCGCGGGCAATTGATTGCAACTCGCCCAACGGCCCGGCCAGGCTCATTCGTGCGGTGCTGTTGGCAATCGCTATCGCGTCATCCCATTCTTCATTTATCGAATCAACGGCGGCGCGATAGTCAACAGTAGACTCCTCACACGTTGGAGCGGCGCACGATACGGCCGTTACCAGCAGCGTAAGTATGATTATCATCTTCCTCATATAGTGTCCCTCCTGTGCAAACAAATTAAGCATCTACGGCCGCACGGAACCAAACACGGAACGGCCGTTTTGCCGGGCGGTGGTAACAATTTAATAACCGGTACAAGTGAAACGAAACTATTCCGCCGCCCGCTTTTTTGAAATGTACCAGCGAGACAAGCGCTGACATTTTCCTCCTTTTTGGTGGCCGGGGCGGGCTCCATGCTACGCCCCGGCATTTTTAACACCTGAATAGATTGAAACCTGAACACGGCGGCGGCGTGGAAAGCGGACACGCGGGCGAGGCCGAAAGCCATCCCTTGTCCTGTGGGCCAACTGGGAAAGATGGATTACCAGCCAGAATCACGAGCCAGAGTAGCGCCTGCCCCGCCGTGTTCAGTTTTTAATCTAGAGCGGGCGACCGGTAACGCTCCGGCTTTTCCACTTTGGGAAAGTGGCACATCACTTTTATGCTACACCCGCATAACCTGAACCTTATCAATCAAATATTGTAGAGTCCACAATAGTCCATAATGTACCATGCTTCACCCTTGGGAAGACTGTATTAGAGGCTAGATAGTCCAGCCTGATTAAAGCAACAAATCCTGGGGGAAGTCATTGTCACCAAATCGCTCTGACAACAACCTGTGGTCGTCCCGATGGGCGTAAACGGTAAGCATCGTCTCAACGCTAATGCCCATCCATTGCGCTACGATTTTTTCATCGTGTTCGCCTAGCTTGTCCTGAGCAAAACGATGCCGCAGGCCGTGAGTTGAGCAGTTGACGTATGACGGAATGTTGGCCCGCTTGCGAATGTTTTGCATGAGGCTCTTCCAGGTGTGCAAGGTTATCGGGTCTTCTGACTCGTAGCTACTGAACAGGTAGGGGCTGTCATACTGGCGAGTTTTAAGCCACGTCTGACAGGCCAGGGCGGCGGCCTCATCACCAATCACGATGCGCGGCGGGCTGGTCTTCTCTGTTGGAATCCTTGACGCTATCCGCCACTCGCCTCCGTCTGATTGCCATATATGCGTGTCTCTCATTTTGATACGCACAATTGACTGGGCACGGAATCCGGCGCTTAGGGTGTATAGGATGATCGCGGCGTCCCGAATTGACGCCACTTGCAGCAGGCGGTTTATCTGGTCATCGGTGATGGCCTTCCCCCTCCTCTCCTCCGGTTCATCACACGTAATCCCTTCAATGTCACAAACCGGTAACCCCATCTCGGACATACGATGCCAGGCAGCACGGGCGCGGCGGCGGTAACTATTTACGGTGACATTACGAGTACCACGGGTAGCAAGCCAGTCGTGCCAGGCGGCATACTCCCGACGGGTAATGGATTCTACATAGCGGTCTTTGCCGAAATATTCCATCATGCGGCTGGCGACATCCTGATATTTCTGTACTGTGGTGGGTTTGACACTGAGCTTGTCAGTGCCGGGGATGGTGAGGCAAAAGAGCGGCATTTGAGAGAGCTTGACAGTCATACGAGGGCGAAAGAGCTTGAACACACTGCTATTCCTTTTATGGAGTGCCCAAAGAGAGGATAGCCAGTGTACATAAAACGGCCGTGGCAACAAGTGAATGTTGTCACGACAACAAATGACGATTAGGTATTGACAGCGGTTTTGATGGGCGGCTCCGGGCTGGCCAGGGCGACCAGCCCGAAACCTAGAACATGACAAATCTAGTGTAACAGGAAGTATCGAATGCACTTTAATGCACCAGAGGCAATAGCCATAGCGTTGGTCGTTTTTCTGGTCTTTGCTTACATCGGATACAAACAGACAAAATGAACTGGAATTTATTCCTTATTTTCGTGGCAGTTGGGGCAATAGCCGAGTTGATGACAATGAAATATCCGACGCCGGGTGAGCGAATAGCGACAATATTTCAGCTATTCGTGGGCGGGTTCATTGCCGCTGCTGTCATCCCCCCTATTGCTAATACGGCCGTACT
>JADJXJ010000004.1 GCA_016715945.1 Bacteroidota bacterium | reverse complement strand
ATGGCACCGGCATTTTGGACAGCCTGGAGCTTTGGAAACAGTACAATCACCAGCCCGCAATATACGACCAGATGAAAAAACACCGCCGCACGCTCAAAAAGGCCCTAAATGCGGCCATTAACTATCCTACGCAAGGCGGGGCCGCTAGCATTGTAAACCGGGCGGCTATTGCGCTGGCCAAGGCTTATAAGGCTGAGGGTGTACCGGCCACCATTATTGCCAATATCCATGACGAACTGCTGGTGTCCTGTAAAGCCGGACATGAGCAACAGGCCGCAAAAATAATGCAAAATGTTATGGAAAATACTACAACGCTTAGCGTAAACTTAAAAGCAGAGCCAGTAATTGGAACGCGTTATGGAGCAATAAAATGAGTATGCTGCTACTGTTAGCCTTAAGTGCATTTAAAGCCAACGCAAGCGAAATTAGCTTTGCTGCCGACATAAAGCCTGTCATGGCTAGGTCGTGCGCTACTTGCCACAACGGCGCCAACCCGCTGCCCAACGTGCAACAGTATGCCGTTGCGTACCAGCTGCGCGCCGCCATTGTGCGCAAGGTGACCGGCCGAGAAATGCCCAAGTATGGCCGGATTTCAGAGTCTGACCGCGACCTACTGAAGCTTTGGGTGCAGTCGGGAGCTAAGCCATGAGCGCCAAAAGCCAACAACACTCAGAGGCGGACACGCACCAGCTGCTCGTAGACTGGTATCGGTTGCAGACCAGCTCCAGTGACCGCGCCGACGCTTGGGCCAAAGCCATTTCGGAGCTAGAGCAGGTATACAGCTCTGAGGGCGCGCTGGCTCAGTTTGCCCCACTGACCGACTGGCTCACGCAGCAGGCGCAGGCTCCAAAGTGCGAGTGCGGGTCAGCCGCCGTAGCTTGGCAGGCTGGTCACCATACTTGGTGGTGCCCGGCCAGCAAGGCAGGTTTGTATGACTAGGCAAGCTTTGCTCATAGTCGCGCTGGTGGCAGCCGCCGTAGCAGGTACGCGCTACCTGTGGCCGCGTGTCGAATACCGCCAGACAGTAGTAGAGCGTGAGACAATCAAAAAGGACGTTCGCACCATCATTAAGCACGTTGAGCGCAAGGATGGCAGCAAGGAAACCGTCACCACTATTGTTGATAACAGCAAGGAAAGCAGCAACCGCACTGAGACGATTGTCAAAGCAGCGCAAGCTCAGTGGCTGTTGTCCCCCTTGCTTAAAATTGATGCCAAGCAGGGCCTGACAGAGCCGGTCTACGGCCTAATGGTGCAGCGTCGCGTGCTGGGACCTGGCTGGCTAGGTGTTGCAGCTACAACAGATAAACAAATTATGGCTACAATTGGCTTAGAGTTTTGAGCATGAATGGAGCAGTTTTAACTATACTTATGAGCTTCGCTATTTCACTGACTTTTCTGGCTCAAGCAGAAACGACCGTGGACTATGTGGTGCACGGCGGTAGCGCAATATTATCTATAGTTCTTATTCAGTTAGCGTGGGGGTTAAAATGCAATTAGAAGCAGGGCAAGTGCTGAGAGTATTTTATAAGGACCAGTTAGGCGGGCCGGGCGTGTTCAGCTATCTGGATGTGCAGGGCGCTCAGTCTTTTGAAGTTGGTGCTTACGCGCTGGTCGTGCGCAAAGAGGCCGAAGACTGCTACTACCCGTTGATGCAGCTGGCAGCCTTTAAGGTGTTGGAGCAGGGGGTTAGCAGTGACACTTAAAGAGCGGGTAGAGCATATTAAGCAGCTCCAGGCTTTTGAGGCGCCGTGGGAAATTCGCCGCACTGGCATTAAGCCGCAGTTATTTGGCACGGACTTGTTTTTAACCGACGGCGATGGCGATGCTGTGACTGTAGACGAAGCTCGCACAATTGTGGCCTGGCTGGCAGAGCAACTTGGCGGGTCCGTGCACTGGGCATCTGATAAAAAGCCTAAGGGAGCAAAATGAAACTTAAAATTTTCCGCATGTCTGGGCTTCCGGTGCAGCCCGAGGCCTTAGAGCAATATAAGGCAGAGTTTACCTCCGGATTTGATGCAGCCAAAGCCGAGTGCGGCAACGATATGCTAGCACTGCAGGGCAAACTACAGACTCTTGAAGATGCACTGGTAGCTAAATATAGTGTGGTTGGCGAGGTTGAGCTGCCAAAAACAGGTAAAGCCTGGCGTGAGTTGCTGCAAGCATACTCAGCGCCGGTCATGGTCGCTCAAAGCAGCCAAAACACGGACGAGTATGTACTAGTTATTGTTGATACGCAAATGGGATAAAAACTTTTGAGCGGAGGTGCGAAAGCTGTGGGTGCTAGGCTCAGGCCACAAGCCCACTGGAGACGCACAGATTAAGAAAATACTCGGTGCCGAACGAGGGGTTTAGGGCCTAGAGGTCGCCCCAGTAAGCACATGGCCGGAGTCGCGCCCGGCCCGCTCATTTACTTTATGAACTGGCGTGCCCACTAGGCCGACGGTGGCCTCGGCTTGTCTACAATTGCAATAGCCACGCGAATGCTGTAGCCAGGCTGTTGCTGTACAATCTTGCGGCTGGTAACCTGCAACACCAGCTTATCATCTATGTTTAGGTTTGGCGCTCCTTGCGGAGCAGGCGCCTCATGGTACTTTGGACCGCACAAAATATCTGCCAAAATCTTTTCTACATTTGTTAGGTCAAAGCTCCGGCTGCTTATCGCGCCGTCTTTTGTAAAAAATATGCTGCTATGAAACGCAAACGTGAAGCGAAATACGTAGCAGTGCTTTGAGACGTCAAAGGCTTCTCGAAGCTCTTTGAGTGCCTTGGCGGGCTCGGCCTGACGCAGCAAATGGCAAGCCTGCATTTCCCAGTCGTAGCAGTCGGCCGTCTTGCGGTTGCGGTCGCGGCCATACATGGCGTTGACACTAAAGGGCTTAAGCTGAAGGGTGAAGGTGCGGCGCATCATATATATTATGCACTGTTTTGCAGCGCTTTGGCACGGTTTTTGCTTTTAACGCTATTACGGCAAAGGCTGGCCACAGGCAGGACAGGCAGGACAGGCAGGCACGGCCTGGGCTGGCTCCGGCTGGTTTTCCCTACTTAAGCCTGATGCTTCACTGCCCTGCATGGCTTCAGCCACCTTCTGCACCAACTCGTCGTCAACCTGGCTTTTAGTCTGCCGTGAAAGCCAATGTAGCAGCTTTAGCACGGCCCATTCGACGACTTTAGGGCTTATCAGGGCCTGAAGTAGCCGCCAGGCCGTGGCACGTAAAGCCAGTGCAAAAGCAGCTGCCAAAAGGCCTATAAGCGTTTTAAGGTCGGGCTGGTCCATGTTATGGCACCTTTTGGCCGGGGACGGCTGGTTGTTGCACTAAAGCTTCTACGGCCTCGGCGGGCTTTAGGGGCGTTGGTGCGCTTGGTGCCGGTGCAGGCTTTTTAGACGCGTCCTTAACCCGGTCCAGCAGTTTTTGCATGGCCGGTTTACTGCTAAATGCTTCATGAATTTCTTGAGGCGTAAAAAACTGTTCCAATTTTTTCGTGGCCGTTTGAAGTGGTGGCGTGGAGGTTATAATGCTGATGGGGTTGGCAGCTTTTTGTGCCTCATGAGCTGCTTTGCTAATACGCGGCCCTTTAAGCACGTCCAGCACTTTGTTCACGGCATTAGCGCCCTTGGCAGCTTTAGCGCTTTTGCCCACGGCGCGCATGACGCCTGCTCCTGGCGCTACAATGTTAGTGGGGTCCAGGCTCATTTCGAGGCCGGTGCCAAGCAAGCCGGTGGCCGTGTCTTGGTACTGCTGCGCTGTGCGGGCGTCTGTGCCCGGTAAAGTCGTGGCCTGCGCAATTTTAGCGGCTATGGCTTGGGCGATGTTGCTGACTGGTTGTTGCACTGCTTCGTCGTAGGCGTTGTAGGCTCGTTTAGCGGCGCCAAGTGGGCTAATGCCCTTAAGCACGTCGCCTGCCTTGGGGGCGCCACCGACTGCCGACATGAGCAGTGGACTGTCTTTGAAACGCGGGTCAAAAGCAGCAAACTTGCTTCGCACCTTGGCCGGGTCAAATAACATGAGGTGCTCGGTGTTCGGCGTAGTGTTAGGCATATTAAACTCATAGTCAGCGTTTATGCGCATAGAGTCATAACCGGCATCCTCCATAGCGCCTCTAGCAAACTCAGAGCTAAGAAAATTTCCGGCGTTGTCTGAAACCTCCTCTTGTTGCACGGCGTTTTTGACGCTATTAAAAATTTCGGCTGGTCGTTTTTCATCGTAAAGCTCAGAAGCATCAACTATAGCGTCGCTACGCACCTGGTATTTGGCCGCCTTGGCCCGGTCCCTAATGCCATTTACAATCTTTTCAGCAATAGGATTTTCTGAAACAAGGTCACCGTCGTCTATTGTGGAGCTTAGGTCTAGCCGCTGCTTGCTGTCGGGCCTCATGTCTGCTGTATTTTCTACACGCACCTTAACAGGATAAACAGCGCCGTCGTCAACACGTCCAAACAGCTTTTTTTCAGCCAAGTCTTTTGCGGTAGAGTAATCTAAATCTTTTTCACCACGGAGACGCTCGGTTAACTGCTTCCACTTATTTTTAACATCCGGGCCCTCTTTGTGCGCATAGTTGTAGCTAGCGTCTACTGGGTCATTTGTCAAGTAAATTGACTTGCCAGCAAAGCCTTCGGGGTTGCCCTTTTCAGGCTTAAACTGCTTTATGTCCCTGAAGCTGCCATGATAATAGTCTTCGTCGCCGAAGCCCATGCTGCGCGCACGTTCAGCCTGCGGCCCATAAACAGCATCCAAAGCCTCAAGATACTGTTGGCGCTCAGCGCCCTTTAGAGCCACAGCCTGCTCCGGCGTGCTTATGCGAGCCAAAATTTTTTGTGCTTCCGCGCGCAAATTTTTGTTGGGCGCCGGGTCGCGGGCAATGGCTGCTGGTGCTTCGGGGGATGGCAATTTAGCTTTTTTAGGCCCAGCATCAGGGTCAAACTGATAGCCTTTTTTTGTTTTTGAAATTAAATCAGGCCGCTTAGCCCTTAGCTTTTCCCAAATTGCCTTAGCCTCTGGCTCCATGGCCATAAGCTCATCACTGCTAACTGGGTACCCTTCGTTAAGCAGGGTTTCGTACATTTCGGTGCCTAAGCCACGCCCCTGCCGGTCACTGTTAATGTAAGAGGCCTTAATACTGCCGTTATCATCAAGGCCAATGTGGCCAACCACTTCACCGTCTTTTACAAAATATTTCTTTTCAGGTAGATAGTTAAGCCTGTAGTTATAACCCTCTTCGGACCAAGCCTTGCCCAAAACCTCGGCGTCATCCTCGCCAAGGTGCTCAACAGGTATTTCGATACCGGCTTTTTCCAGCTCGTCTAGCGTGTAGAGTTTTTTAGGGAGTTTATTGGCCTTGGTACCAGCAGCTTTAGCTGCCTTACTCTTAGCCGCTTTAGCAACTTGCTCCACTAACTCTTTTGCAACCTTAGCCTTGCCCATGCTACTGGCTCCAAATCCAGCTGACGCCTGCCAAGGCACCAACAATAGCAATAATCCAAGCCAACAATTTGCCCGCCCCGCGAACCTGCTCAACATGCTTTACTATCGGCAAAAGCTCATCCTCCAGTTGAGTGGTGCGAGCGACGTGAAACTCCAGTTCGGCGTTATACTTTGAAAGGTGCTTATCAATGCTGTCCAGCCGTTCGTCTAGCCGCTCTACTTTTGCCTCTATTTTGTCTAATTGCGTTTTCATGTAATGCCTTAAACACCCTCTGGAGTAGTCGGCTTAACAAACGCAGAAGCCTTTATAATGTTAAAGGCGGCCTGCAGTTTTTGCTTTTCTAGGTTGGTAAGCGCCTGCTTCAACTGATACTTTTTTAACAATTCTTTTGCTTCGCTAACGGTCATGTTTGCTTGCGCTGGCACTGCAAATTAATGCAGGTCCACCCACACCCCTCCGGCATAGCCTTGAAATTTGTTGCTGGTGGTGTTGTATACCAACATGCCATCTATGGCTGTTAGCGCGTCTCTTTGCGTGCTAGTAAGCCTGGAAAGCAAAACTGCTTTGGTTGTGCTGTCCACCTCCAATGCCACACTACTGTTGTCAACAGTGTCATTAGAGCCTGGTGTACCGCCAATAAGCAGATTGCCAGCAAAATAGTTGTTAACGCCAGGAGACTC
>JADJXJ010000002.1 GCA_016715945.1 Bacteroidota bacterium | reverse complement strand
TCAGTGGCACCGGCGATATTTAGGCAGTTCTCAGACAGTCCTTGCCCGCAGGTGTTTCCAGCAACTGGTGATGGATTACCACAATTTTGCTGGCTCCTATGTGTCGGTCACTGTGACGCGGGCGGACAAACCGCTACTCGCCGGAGTTTTCGTGGACGGGTATGTTTTCAAGCCCCCTTGTCATCATCGATGGCACGTTTTCCATTGGCCCTGAAGGCGAGATTGTCTGGTGCCCTGGCGATAGCCTGACCTGAGCTGGGAATGCCCTACAACACCAATATCACCTGGTATCGCAACGGGCAGCCCATTCCCGGAGCAGTTTCGAATGTGCTCAAAGTGACTCTAGGACGGTTCGTACAGCGTCAGCGCAGCCTCTGAGGTCTGTCCGGATTATATCCAAATGGCTTGGGGTGCCACTTCGAGGCGATTTACTGTACAACAGGGGATCGGCGGAAAGCTTGTTTCAGGTATACGGCTTGTAGACAAGGGTGATGCGGTGTATCTCATGCAAGATGGCGATGAGACTATGTGATCAGAGGCTCCAACGCACTTACCTGGCATGGGCAGGTTGCTTTGGCGCAGGGGCTTGTGGATGCCGGCCGGATTCTGGCTGCCGGTTTGCCCCGGGTTTGTTGATTATTCACACTGATGGTTTTCCGGCGTTTCTGATTCATAAAAACAGGTGAGTTATGGCGAATGGCGCAGGTCAAACGGCTTACGATATAAAATGCGGCTGCAAAGGGGCGAAAGGCAGGGCCGAGCCGGGGTGAAACACGGGAAATACCCCTTAACATCCTCAAGCGCAAATGGTTGCAGGTCCTGCATGTGAATCTCCCTGCTGAAAAGCAAAGGAGCCGCTTTCTGTGAAAGAGGTGGTTGCCCAGTGGCTTATCGCCGTAAACCAGCACCGGCTGAGCGCTTTGTTCCGCAATGCCCGCATCGGTCACCAGGTTGTGCTTCAATCCGAGCAGCCTGCCAAGCACAAGATCGAAGGCGTAGATCAGCCTTTGGGTGATGCGCGGCACATGGACAATCAGCTCTGGTCAGGAGCCCAAAGGTAAGCAAATTGGTTGTGAGGAAGTCAGCTGTGTGGCATCAGTTTGCAAGCTGTTGAATTGCAGCCCGAAATAGGTATTTTGTTGCTGCGACGGCCGCAACCAAGGGGCATTTTACTACTTTTACCGTCCGCTTTAAGCTTAGCCTGATGGATCAATACATTGTTTCTGCGCGAAAATACCGGCCTGCCACTTTCGACATGGTTGCGGGGCAGGCTTCGATCACCTCTACCCTGAAAATGCCATTCGTAACAATACCTTAGCCCAGGCATTTTTGTTCACGGGGCCAAGGGTGTGGGCAAGACAACCTGCGCCCGCATCCTGGCTAAAACCATCAACTGTCTCAACCCCACGCCCAACCAGGAGCCTGCGACCAGTGCGAATCGTGCATCCGTTCCGCCAGTCGGCTTCGTTCAATATCCATGAGCTCGATGCTGCATCGAACAATTTGGTGGACGACATTCGCACCCTTGTGGAGCAGGTGCGCATTCCCCCGCAGGTGGGCAAATACAAGATTTACATCATCGACGAGGTGCACATGCTCACCCAGGCCGCCTTCAATGCGTTTCTTAAAACCCTGGAAGAACCGCCCTCATATGCCAAATTCATCCTGGCCACCACCGAAAACACAAGATTATTCCCACCATCCTCTCGCGCTGTCAGATCTACGACTTCAAGCGCATCACCGTGGACGACATCTCTCGGCATCTGGCATAGGTGGCTGAAAAAGAGGGTGTAAACATCGACGAGGATGCGCGAACATCATTGCCCTCAAAGCCGATGGCGCCCTGCGTGATGCCCTCTCCATTTTCGACCAGATGGTGAGCTTCTCTGGTCGCAACATCACCTACCACGATGTGATCAGCAACCTGAACGTGCTCGACTTTGAGTACTATTTCCGTATGGTGGATTACCTGCTTCGGGCAGAGGTAAGCGGCATTCTGCTGATGCTCAACGAGGTCATTTTCAATGGCTTCGATCCCCAGCACTTTATGAACGGACTGGCATCGCATATGCGCAACCTGCTGGTGGCCTCGTGGCCCGAAACGGCTGCCTTGCTCGAGGTGTCGGAAACCTTGCGCGAACGTTACCGGCAGCAAGCCGCAGGATGTGATCCGGTTTCTGCTCAATGCCCTGGAAATCAGCAACGAGTGCGATGTAAACTATAGCAAGAGTTCCAACAAACGCCTGCTGGTCGAGCTCCGCTGCTCAGAATGGCCTCAGCGGCAGGCAGAGAAAACGTTGTACCACCGCAAAAGATAAGTATTCCCGCACAACAGACTCCGCCCAGCCCGCGACCTGCGCCCTCGCCCCAGACTGCAACAACAAAAAAACCGGAGACCGCTGCACAATCAGGTCCGGCCCTCCGCTCAGGCCGCCACCCCGGTGATTCCTCCCGCTGCTTCGGCCGCATCGCCTGCCGCTCCGTCCGTAGCTCCGCCCAAACCTGAATCAGGTTCCACCAGCGGCTACCAGTCGGCCACTGCCACACGCACAGTCAACGAACCTAGCCATCCATCCCCTCGGGCATTCGTACCATGTCCATTTCCAGGCCTGCCAGCCAGTCGGTGAACCAAAAAGCAGAGCAACCCATTCGCAATGCCCCTTTCACCCAGGACGACCTGACAAATGCCTGGAAAAGCTTTTTGATTATTATTCCTCTGTTTCGCAGGCTTTTACGAATGCCGTCAGCGGACTCAAGCCCGAACTTGGTGAGGATTGGACAGTAAGGGTGAAAGTAAACAGCAAATACACCATTTCGGACAAACTCAACTGGAACGCTTTGCAGGAATACCTCTTCGATCGCCCTCAACAACAACCAGTTTAAGCTGGTGCCCGAAGTTACCGATACGCCTGTAAGCCCGCCACAGCCCTTTACCGACAGGGAAAAATTTGAAAATGAAAGAAGACTATCCCTTCCTCACACAGCTGAGCTTCGACCTCGAGCTGGAGCCGGAGGCTTAGTTTCTCATCAAAAATATTCCGACACCAATGAAGATTCCTGAGGAAGTTCTCGATTACATCGCGCAGGCCCCTGAGCAGCAACAGCAAATCATGAAACAACTGATTGATTTGATTGACCGGGAAATACCGGAGGCCAGCGTGAGTTTCAAATGGAGCCAGCCTGTTTTTGCCTGCGGAAAAGACTTTGCTTATTTCAAAACAGGAAAAAGGAATTCACCCTGGGCTTTTCCGACAGATCGAAGCTCACCGATACCCGGCAACAGCTCCAGGGCACCGGCAAAGCTTTATGCCATGTGAAAATAAAAAGCCCGGATGAGCTGGCGGATTTTCCCCTCAGCTTGTGGCTCCGGCAGGCTGCCGGAATTGATCGCTGACCGAAACCTGAAAGATTTTGAACCTCAACTTGATTTCAGGTGTTTTTACTGCTTAGTTATTGCACTTTCAACCAATGAATATTCAATCCTGCACCATGAAAAAAATCCTCCTTTCGCTTTTCAGTTTGTTGCTGATTGCAACGGCTGTGTCGCAGCCTTTGTTGCAAAAGCCCGTTCAGCTCGACCCGAACGTGAAAACAGGTCAGCTCAAAAACGGACTCACCTATTACATACAGCGCAATACCACACCTCCCGGTAGGGTGGAGCTCCGGCTGGCTGTGAATGCCGGCTCGATTCCTGGAAGACGATGACCAGCAGGGACTGGCGCATTTTGTGGAGCACATGGCGTTCAATGGCACCAGGCGTTTCAGTAAGAATGCGTTGGTCAACTTCCTGGAGCGTTCGGGTGTACGTTTCGGCCCCGACCTGAATGCCTATACCAGTTTCGACGAAACGGTTTACATGCTTCAGATGCCTACCGACCGGCCAGGGCTGGTTGATTCGGCCTTTATGGTGCTCGAAGAATGGGCAGCCTGGAGCCATGGAAGGGGAGGAGATCGACAAAGAGCGTGGTGTGATTCGCGAAGAGTGGCGCCTGGGCCTGGGTGCCGAAGACCGCATGCGGAAAAAATACTTCCCGGTCATCTTCAACTGCTCACGATATGCCGACCGCCTTCCGATCGGTACACTGGGAGGATCGACACAGCCAGCCACGAAACCCTGAGGCGTTTCTACCGCGACTGGTACCGTCCGAACCTTCAGGCCGTGGTCGTGGTGGGCGATATTGATCCGGCCTACGCAGAAGCCAAAATCAAAAAAACACTTTGGCCACCTCAAAACCCCAAAAGGCAACGCGAACGCACGGTGTTCGGGGTGCCCGACAACATCGAACCCCTGGTAGCGATGGCCACCGATCCCGAGGCTACCAGCAGCGTTTTCAGGCTGATGTACAAGCATCCCGCAAAACTGTGCACACCTGGGCCGATTACCGCGAAGTGCTGATGCAGCGCCTCTACAGCAGCATGATGGCTGCCCGCTTTGCTGAACTCAACCAGAAACCCGAATCTCCCTTTATCACCGCTTCATCGTTTTACGGGGGCTTTATGGGGCGGGCCATCAACGCACCTACCTCGTTTGCAGCCATCAAGGAAAACCGCATCGAAGATGCCATCACGCGCCTGGTGATGGAAAACGAGCGGGTGCGTCGCCATGGATTTACCCTCGGCGAACTCGAACGTCAGAAAACCGAACTCCCTTGCCTCGGCCGAACGCCGCTTCCGGCGAGCGCGACAAAACCAACTCGGCATCGCTGGTCATGGCCTACACCGCACACTTCCTCCAGCGGTCGCCGGTGCCTGGACCTGAGCTCGAACTCCAGATGATCCGCGAATTGCCGCCTACAATCACCCTGCAGGATATGAACGCCCTTGCCCCGGCATGGATTACCGAACATAACATGGTGGCCGTGCTCACCGCACCCCAGCGCGACGATCTCCCGGTGCCCGACGAAACACGCGTATTGGAACTCATCCAGGAGGCCAGGAAGCTCGGGGTGGAACCTTATGAAGATACATTTACCGATGCGCCTCTGATGAGTAACAAGCCTGAGCCTCTGGCGGTTATGCCGCAGGCTGAAGACAAAGGCCAGGGGGTGCGCGAATATGTGCTGAACAACAACATCAGGCTTGTTGTAAAGCCCACCGACTTTAAAAACGACGAAATCCTGATCAATGCCTTTCTGCCCGGCGGCATCTCGCTGGCTCCGGATGAGGCTGTGTTTGCGGCAAGCGTGATGCCCCGCATGATCCAGGGCAGCGGCATAGGCGAATTCAGCGCCGTTGACCTACAGAAGAAGCTGGCCGGACAACAGCTTAACCTGCAGCCTTTTGCCGAAGAGTTCCGCCATGGATTCCGTGGCAACGCCAGTCCGAAAGACTTCGAAACCCTGCTCCAGCTGCTGTATCTGCATATGCAGGGTGCCCGCCGCGATGCTGATGCATTTGAAGCCCTGCGCTCGCAGCTGATGAGTCAGATGCGGTTTGTGCGCGCCAACCCCCGAGTGGTGTTCAGCGACACCCTCACCAGACTGCTCGCCAACAACCACCCCCGCGCATTTGCCGTGCCCGATGCCAGCCAGATGGAAAACCTCAGGCCGGAAGTGGTTTATTCCTTGTACGACAAAATGTTCACCGATGCCAATGGCCTCACCGTGATTGTGGTGGGCAACATCAGCGAGGCGCAGTTGCCCATGCTGGCCGCCTACCTCAATGCTTTGCCGGCCGGCCGCCTGCAATTGCAATGGAAAGACCATGGCATGCGTTTTCCGCCGCAAACTATTGATGCCAAAGTGTTTGCAGGCACTGAGAACCAAAGCCAGGTGGCTGTCAACTTCAACAGTCCGTTCGACTGGAACGACCGCAACCGCCTGCTGGATGAACCTGGCAACCAGGGCCTACAACATCAAGCTGCGCGAAAACATGCGCGAAGAACTGGGTGGGGTGTATGGCGTCAGCGCCCGCGGCAACGCAAACAGGCTGCCAGCTCCCACCCTGACCATCAGCGTAGGCTGGGGTACCAATCCATCACTGGTGGATACACTCTCCTCCGTGGTGTTCGAACAGATGCGCCAGATCATGCAGCATGGCCCCACGCCCGAAGACCTTGCCAAGGTGAAAGAAACCGCAATCCGCGAACGCGAAACCAACGAAAAACAAAACAACTTCTGGAGCAGCTACCTCGATTTCAGCTACTTCAACAACACCCCCCTGGCAGACTTCGACGAATTCAGGGCTGCAGTGGAATCGGTGAGCATAGCCGAAATCCGCGAATTTGCATCCAGATATTTCAAACCTGAGCACTACCTGCGCGTTACCCTTTATCCGGAGAACATGCGGGAATAAAACATTAAGTTTCTTCTCGATAGCCACACGGAAAATCCCTGGCCGATTGATGTTGACCTGTCGTCCGGCAATCCTGCAAGGGGTTTTCCGTATTTTTATGTGAATTTTGGTGCGTTGCTGTAACTTTCAACAGGCACAGGCGTCTATAATTGCATCGAACAACATCGGATGACCCGGAAGGAATACAATCAGGCGGTGCAGCTTTATGCCGACAACATCTATAGATTTGTCCTGAAAAATCTTCGGGATGCCGAACAAGCCCGCGATGTGGTGCAGGATACCTATGCCAAGGTGTGGCTCAAAGTGGACGATATCGAGTTCAGCAAAGCCAAGTCTTATCTTTTACCACAGCCTACAACACCATGATCGACCTGATCAGGCGCGAAGAACGTCGCAGGGCCAATATGCCGCTGCAACAGGCCGGAGTTGCCTACAACCAGTTCAGCGACCTGCAGGAGGTGCTCAGCCAGGCCCTGGCCACCCTGCCCCAGCAGCAGCAATCGCTTGTGCTGCTGCGCGATTACGAAGGCTACAGCTACGAAGAGATAGGTCAGATCACAGGCCTGAGCGAGTCGCAGGTGAAAGTCTATATCTTTCGCGCCCGCCAGGCCATGCGCAATTATATCAGAAGTCTGGATTACGTTTTGGAGGAAAACCATGAGCATCAAGCTGGAAAATTACGAGGTTTTGCTGCTCGACTACATTGAGGGCAGGCTCGACGCGCAAACCGCCCTTGCATTGCAGCGGTTCATCCAACAGCATTTTGAGTTTGGTAGTTGGGAAGAGCTCATCGGGGAGTTTCCAGAACTTGAAGCCGAACGTGTACTATTTGACCAAAAAGAGACACTGAAAAAACCTGAGATCATCGCTTGCGAAGGTATCGACGAGTCGAATTTCGGAGAAATGTTTTCCGCCTGGCACGAAGGCGAGCTGACAGAATCCCAACGGCAGGCAGTTGCCAAATTCCTGTCGCTCAATCCTCTCTCGAGGATGATTTTCGTCTGGCCGGTATGGTGTACCTCAGGCCGGATGAGAAGATTGTCTTTGCCGGCAAAAGCGAGCTGATGCGCAAAGCTGTTGTTGTTAAGCTACTCACCGCCAGATATATAAGCGCAGCAGCAAGTATTGTCTTAATGTTCACCCTCGGGTGGTGGTGGATGGGCCGGACGCCTACGGACAAGCAATCCCTGCAGGCTGTGGCGGCTGTTGAATTACCCACGGAAAACGACAGCCCTGCGACGCCAGCCTATGTTCAGGCCGGAGAAACTTTTGGCAACCCATTGCAATCACAAGTTGAGAAAACTAATGTGATCCGGTATGCAGAAGCCGGATCCCTGCCGGAATGAGGAACGGCAATTCAGGGAGTATCTTCCTGAATTGCCTAAAAAACAGGCGGTTAACATTGAGTTTGCCCGTGGAGTACAGCCGTTGCGCATTACCGACGACCTCGAAACACGCCTGATGATCGCCATGTTGTTCGAAAGTGAGCCTCAGATGGGAAGTGTTTCCACCGGGTCAAGGTTCAGTAATCTTATCTCTGGACTCGGTCGTGCAATCAACAGGTAGCTGCCCGAGCAAATCCGGCCGGACAACCTGCTTGCAATCGGGATAGGTGTGTACAATACGCTCACTGACAATAATGTAGCTCTTGTGAAGGAATACGAGTCAGGGCAGTTGCAGGCCTTGATGATCGAATCCGACAGGATGGCAATTCGCAGAACAGTCCCATAAAGGACGCCTCTCAGGTAATTTTTTGGTCAAATAAGTGTTGAAAACGGATTAACTTTCCGGAAAATTTCTTTTACTTTTGCCCGTAGCTAATTTGAAACCCGAATTATTAACCCAAAATCCGTTGTATGATGAAAAAATCTACTCCTTTCAGCCTTTGTGCTTTTGACAGGTGGAGCCTTGCTTGCCCAGAAAGCCTACACCTTTAAACAGCCCTTTCCGGAGCACAAGGCAGTGCAGAAAATGATGGTCGGCATTGAGCCTGTGAAAGAAGGCAATATGGCGCAGCCAAGGCCTGTTGACCTCACACCTTTTATGCCCCAGTAGAAAACACCAATGTGGTTACCGTGATCGACCTTGGTACTTCGGCAAATGCGCAAACGCTCAATCCCACAGTGACCGGCGAAAATATGCTGTGTCCTGAGGGCACGGGTGTGGTAAGTACACAGGTTTTCGACACGTATCAGTGGCACCGGCGATATTTAGGCAGTTCTCAGACACAGTCCTTGCCCGGGCAGGTGTTTCAGCAACTGGTGATGGATTACCACAATTTTGCTGCCTCCTATGTGTCGGTCACTGTGACGCAGGGCGGACAAACCGCTACCTCGCCGGAGTTTTTTGTGGACGGGTATGTTTTTTTGCCCCCTTTTGTCATCATCGATGGCACGTTTTCCATTGGCCCCGAAGGCGAGATTGTCTGGTGCCCTGGCGATAGCCTGAGCTTCGAGCTGGGAATGCCCTACAACACCAATATCACCTGGTATCGCAACGGGCAGCCCATTCCCGGAGCAGTTTCGAATGTGCTCAAAGTGACTCAGGACGGTTCGTACAGCGTCAGCGCAGCCCCTGAGGTCTGTCCGGATTATATCCAATGGCTTGGGGTGCCACTTGAGGTGATTTACTGTACAACAGGGATCGGCGGAAAGCTTGTTTCAGGCATACGGCTTGTAGACAAGGGTGATGCGGTGTATCTCATGCAAGATGGCGATGCACTATGTGATCAGAGGCCTTATCGCATTTTCGATGGCATGGGCAGGTTGCTTGGCGCAGGGCTTGTGGATGCCGGCCGGATTCCGGTTGCCGGTTTGCCCCCGGGTTTGTTGATTATTCACACTGATGGTTTTCCGGCGTTTCGATTCATAAAAAACAGGTGAGTTATGGCGGTCAAGGGCAGGTATTCTTCAAAACGGCTTACGATATAAAATGCGGCTGCAAAGGGGTCGAAAGGCAGGGCCGAGCCGGGGTGAAACACGGGAAATACCCCCTTAACATCCTCAAGCGCAAATGGTTGCAGGTCCTGCATGTGAATCTCCCTGCTGAAAAGCAAAGGAGCCGCTTTCTGAAAGAGGTGGTTGCCCAGTGGCTTATCGCCGTAAACCAGCACCGGCTGAGCGCTTTGTTCCGCAATGCCCGCATCGGTCACCAGGTTGTGCTTCAATCCGAGCAGCCTGCCAAGCACAAGATCGAAGGCGTAGATCAGCCTTTGGGTGATGCGCGGCACATGGACAATCAGCTCTGTCATGGAGCCCAAAGGTAAGCAAATTGGTTGTGAGGAAGTCAGCTGTGTGGCATCAGTTTGCAAGCTGTTGAATTGCAGCCCGAAATAGGTATTTTGTTGCTGCGACGGCCGCAACCAAGGGGGCATTTTACTACTTTTACCGTCCGCTTTAAGCTTAGCCTGATGGATCAATACATTGTTTCTGCGCGAAAATACCGGCCTGCCACTTTCGACATGGTTGTGGGGCAGGCTTCGATCACCTCTACCCTGAAAATGCCATTCGTAACAATACCTTAGCCCAGGCATTTTTGTTCACGGGGCCAAGGGGTGTGGGCAAGACAACCTGCGCCCGCATCCTGGCTAAAACCATCAACTGTCTCAACCCCACGCCCAACCAGGAGCCCTGCGACCAGTGCGAATCGTGCATCTCGTTCCGCCAGTCGGCTTCGTTCAATATCCATGAGCTCGATGCTGCATCGAACAATTTGGTGGACGACATTCGCACCCTTGTGGAGCAGGTGCGCATTCCCCCGCAGGTGGGCAAATACAAGATTTACATCATCGACGAGGTGCACATGCTCACCCAGGCCGCCTTCAATGCGTTTCTTAAAACCCTGGAAGAACCGCCCTCATATGCCAAATTCATCCTGGCCACCACCGAAAAACACAAGATTATTCCCACCATCCTCTCGCGCTGTCAGATCTACGACTTCAAGCGCATCACCGTGGACGACATCTCTCGGCATCTGGCATATGTGGCTGAAAAAGAGGGTGTAAACATCGACGAGGATGCGCGCAACATCATTGCCCTCAAAGCCGATGGCGCCCTGCGTGATGCCCTCTCCATTTTCGACCAGATGGTGAGCTTCTCTGGTCGCAACATCACCTACCACGATGTGATCAGCAACCTGAACGTGCTCGACTTTGAGTACTATTTCCGTATGGTGGATTACCTGCTTCGGGCAGAGGTAAGCGGCATTCTGCTGATGCTCAACGAGGTCATTTTCAATGGCTTCGATCCCCAGCACTTTATGAACGGACTGGCATCGCATATGCGCAACCTGCTGGTGGCCTCGCGGCCCGAAACGGCTGCCTTGCTCGAGGTGTCGGAAACCTTGCGCGAACGTTACCGGCAGCAAGCCGCAGGATGTGATCCGAAGTTTCTGCTCAATGCCCTGGAAATCAGCAACGAGTGCGATGTAAACTATAGCAAGAGTTCCAACAAACGCCTGCTGGTCGAGCTCTCGCTGCTCAGAATGGCCTCAGCGGCAGGCAGAGAAAACGTTGTACCACCGCAAAAGATAAGTATTCCCGTACAACAGACTCCGCCCAGCCCGCGACCTGCGCCCTCGCCCCAGACTGCAACAACAAAAAAACCGGAGACCGCTGCACAATCAGGTCCGGCCTCCGCTCAGGCCGCCACCCCGGTGATTCCTCCCGCTGCTTCGGCCGCATCGCCTGCCGCTCCGTCCGTAGCTCCGCCCAAACCTGAATCAGGTTCCACCAGCGGCTACCAGTCGGCCACTGCCACACGCACAGTCAACGAACCCAAGCCATCCATCCCCTCGGGCATTCGTACCATGTCCATTTCCAGGCCTGCCAGCCAGTCGGTGAACCAAAAAGCAGAGCAACCCATTCGCAATGCCCCTTTCACCCAGGACGACCTGACAAATGCCTGGAAAAGCTTTTGCGATTATTATTCCTCTGTTTCGCAGGCTTTTACGAATGCCGTCAGCGGACTCAAGCCCGAACTTGGTGAGGATTGGACAGTAAGGGTGAAAGTAAACAGCAAATACACCATTTCGGACAAACTCAACTGGAACGCTTTGCAGGAATACCTCTTCGATCGCCTCAACAACAACCAGTTTAAGCTGGTGCCCGAAGTTACCGATACGCCTGTAAGCCCGCCACAGCCCTTTACCGACAGGGAAAAATTTGAAAAATGAAAGAAGACTATCCCTTCCTCACACAGCTGAGCTTCGACCTCGAGCTGGAGCCGGAGGCTTAGTTTCTCATCAAAAATATTCCGACACCAATGAAGATTCCTGAGGAAGTTCTCGATTACATCGCGCAGGCCCCTGAGCAGCAACAGCAAATCATGAAACAACTGATTGATTTGATTGACCGGGAAATACCGGAGGCCAGCGTGAGTTTCAAATGGAGCCAGCCTGTTTTTGCCTGCGGAAAAGACTTTGCTTATTTCAAAACAGGAAAAAAGGAATTCACCCTGGGCTTTTCCGACAGATCGAAGCTCACCGATACCCGGCAACAGCTCCAGGGCACCGGCAAAGCTTTATGCCATGTGAAAATAAAAAGCCCGGATGAGCTGGCGGATTTTCCCCTCAGCCTGTGGCTCCGGCAGGCTGCCGGAATTGATCGCTGACCGAAACCTGAAAGATTTTGAACCTCAACTTGATTTCAGGTGTTTTTACTGCTTAGTTATTGCACTTTCAACCAATGAATATTCAATCCTGCACCATGAAAAAAATCCTCCTTTCGCTTTTCAGTTTGTTGCTGATTGCAACGGCTGTGTCGCAGCCTTTGTTGCAAAAGCCCGTTCAGCTCGACCCGAACGTGAAAACAGGTCAGCTCAAAAACGGACTCACCTATTACATACAGCGCAATACCACACCTCCCGGTAGGGTGGAGCTCCGGCTGGCTGTGAATGCCGGCTCGATTCTGGAAGACGATGACCAGCAGGGACTGGCGCATTTTGTGGAGCACATGGCGTTCAATGGCACCAGGCGTTTCAGTAAGAATGCGTTGGTCAACTTCCTGGAGCGTTCGGGTGTACGTTTCGGCCCCGACCTGAATGCCTATACCAGTTTCGACGAAACGGTTTACATGCTTCAGATGCCTACCGACCGGCCAGGGCTGGTTGATTCGGCCTTTATGGTGCTCGAAGAATGGGCAGCCTGGGTAGCCATGGAAGGGGAGGAGATCGACAAAGAGCGTGGTGTGATTCGCGAAGAGTGGCGCCTGGGCCTGGGTGCCGAAGACCGCATGCGGAAAAAATACTTCCCGGTCATCTTCAACGGCTCACGATATGCCGACCGCCTTCCGATCGGTACACTGGGGAGTGATCGACACAGCCAGCCACGAAACCCTGAGGCGTTTCTACCGCGACTGGTACCGTCCGAACCTTCAGGCCGTGGTCGTGGTGGGCGACATTGATCCGGCCTACGCAGAAGCCAAAATCAAAAAACACTTTGGCCACCTCAAAAACCCCAAAAGGCAACGCGAACGCACGGTGTTCGGGGGTGCCCGACAACATCGAACCCCTGGTAGCGATGGCCACCGATCCCGAGGCTACCAGCAGCGTTTTCAGGCTGATGTACAAGCATCCCCGCAAAACTGTGCACACCTGGGCCGATTACCGCGAAGTGCTGATGCAGCGCCTCTACAGCAGCATGATGGCTGCCCGCTTTGCCGAACTCAACCAGAAACCCGAATCTCCCTTTATCACCGCTTCATCGTTTTACGGGGGCTTTATGGGGCGGGCCATCAACGCACTTACCTCGTTTGCAGCCATCAAGGAAAACCGCATCGAAGATGCCATCACGCGCCTGGTGATGGAAAACGAGCGGGTGCGTCGCCATGGATTTACCCCCGGCGAACTCGAACGTCAGAAAACCGAACTCCTTGCCTCGGCCGAACGCCGCTTCCGCGAGCGCGACAAAACCAACTCGGCATCGCTGGTCATGGCCTACACCGCACACTTCCTCCAGCGGTCGCCGGTGCCTGGACCTGAGCTCGAACTCCAGATGATCCGCGAATTGCTGCCTACAATCACCCTGCAGGATATGAACGCCCTTGCCCCGGCATGGATTACCGAACATAACATGGTGGCCGTGCTCACCGCACCCCAGCGCGACGATCTCCCGGTGCCCGACGAAACACGCGTATTGGAACTCATCCAGGAGGCCAGGAAGCTCGGGGTGGAACCTTATGAAGATACATTTACCGATGCGCCTCTGATGAGTAACAAGCCTGAGCCTCTGGCGGTTATGCCGCAGGCTGAAGACAAAGGCCAGGGGTGCGCGAATATGTGCTGAACAACAACATCAGGCTTGTTGTAAAGCCCACCGACTTTAAAAACGACGAAATCCTGATCAATGCCTTTCTGCCCGGCGGCATCTCGCTGGCTCCGGATGAGGCTGTGTTTGCGGCAAGCGTGATGCCCCGCATGATCCAGGGCAGCGGCATAGGCGAATTCAGCGCCGTTGACCTACAGAAGAAGCTGGCCGGACAACAGCTTAACCTGCAGCCTTTTGCCGAAGAGTTCCGCCATGGATTCCGTGGCAACGCCAGTCCGAAAGACTTCGAAACCCTGCTCCAGCTGCTGTATCTGCATATGCAGGGTGCCCGCCGCGATGCTGATGCATTTGAAGCCCTGCGCTCGCAGCTGATGAGTCAGATGCGGTTTGTGCGCGCCAACCCCCCGAGTGGTGTTCAGCGACACCCTCACCAGACTGCTCGCCAACAACCACCCCCGCGCATTTGCCGTGCCCGATGCCAGCCAGATGGAAAACCTCAGGCCGGAAGTGGTTTATTCCTTGTACGACAAAATGTTCACCGATGCCAATGGCCTCACCGTGATTGTGGTGGGCAACATCAGCGAGGCGCAGTTGCCCATGCTGGCCGCCTACCTCAATGCTTTGCCGGCCGGCCGCCTGCAATTGCAATGGAAAGACCATGGCATGCGTTTTCCGCCGCAAACTATTGATGCCAAAGTGTTTGCAGGCACTGAGAACCAAAGCCAGGTGGCTGTCAACTTCAACAGTCCGTTCGACTGGAACGACCGCAACCGCCTGCTGATGAACCTGGCAACCAGGGCCTACAACATCAAGCTGCGCGAAAACATGCGCGAAGAACTGGGTGGGGTGTATGGCGTCAGCGCCCGCGGCAACGCAAACAGGCTGCCAGCTCCCACCCTGACCATCAGCGTAGGCTGGGGTACCAATCCATCACTGGTGGATACACTCTCCTCCGTGGTGTTCGAACAGATGCGCCAGATCATGCAGCATGGCCCCACGCCCGAAGACCTTGCCAAGGTGAAAGAAACCGCAATCCGCGAACGCGAAACCAACGAAAAACAAAACAACTTCTGGAGCAGCTACCTCGATTTCAGCTACTTCAACAACACCCCCCTGGCAGACTTCGACGAATTCAGGGCTGCAGTGGAATCGGTGAGCATAGCCGAAATCCGCGAATTTGCATCCAGATATTTCAAACCTGAGCACTACCTGCGCGTTACCCTTTATCCGGAGAACATGCGGGAATAAAACATTAAGTTTCTTCTCATAGCCACACGGAAAATCCCTGGCCGATTGATGTTGACCTGTCGTCCGGCAATCCTGCAAGGGGTTTTCCGTATTTTTATGTGAATTTTGGTGCGTTGCTGTAACTTTCAACAGGCACAGGCGTCTATAATTGCATCGAACAACATCGGATGACCCGGAAGGAATACAATCAGGCGGTGCAGCTTTATGCCGACAACATCTATAGATTTGTCCTGAAAAATCTTCGGGATGCCGAACAAGCCCGCGATGTGGTGCAGGATACCTATGCCAAGGTGTGGCTCAAAGTGGACGATATCGAGTTCAGCAAAGCCAAGTCTTATCTTTTTACCACAGCCTACAACACCATGATCGACCTGATCAGGCGCGAAGAACGTCGCAGGGCCAATATGCCGCTGCAACAGGCCGGAGTTGCCTACAACCAGTTCAGCGACCTGCAGGAGGTGCTCAGCCAGGCCCTGGCCACCCTGCCCCAGCAGCAGCAATCGCTTGTGCTGCTGCGCGATTACGAAGGCTACAGCTACGAAGAGATAGGTCAGATCACAGGCCTGAGCGAGTCGCAGGTGAAAGTCTATATCTTTCGCGCCCGCCAGGCCATGCGCAATTATATCAGAAGTCTGGATTACGTTTTGGAGGAAAACCATGAGCATCAAGCTGGAAAATTACGAGGCCTTGCTGCTCGACTACATTGAGGGCAGGCTCGACGCGCAAACCGCCCTTGCATTGCAGCGGTTCATCCAACAGCATCCCGAGCTCGGCAGCTGGGAAGAGCTCACCGGGGAGCTTCCGGAACTTGAAGCCGAACGTGTACTATTTGACCAAAAAGAGGCGCTGAAAAAACCTGAGATCATCGCTTGCGAAGGTATCGACGAGTCGAATTTCGGAGAAATGTTTTCCGCCTGGCACGAAGGCGAGCTGACAGAATCCCAACGGCAGGCAGTTGCCAAATTCCTGTCGCTCAATCCCTCTCTCGAGGATGATTTTCGTCTGGCCGGTATGGTGTACCTCAGGCCGGATGAGAAGATTGTCTTTGCCGGCAAAAAGCGAGCTGATGCGCAAAGCTGTTGTTGTTAAGCTACTCACTGCCAGATATATAAGCGCAGCAGCAAGTATTGTCTTAATGTTCACCCTCGGGTGGTGGTGGATGGGCCGGACGCCTACGGACAAGCAATCCCTGCAGGCTGTGGCGGCTGTTGAATTACCCACGGAAAACGACAGCCCTGCGACGCCAGCCTATGTTCAGGCCGGAGAAACTTTTGGCAACCCATTGCAATCACAAGTTGAGAAAACTAATGTGATCCGGTATGCAGAAGCCGGATTCCTGCCGGGAATGAGGAACGGCAATTCAGGGAGTATCTTCCTGAATTGCCTAAAAAACAGGCGGTTAACATTGAGTTTGCCCGTGGAGTACAGCCGTTGCGCATTACCGACGACCTCGAAACACGCCTGATGATCGCCATGTTGTTCGAAAGTGAGCCTCAGATGGGAAGTGTTTCCACCGGTCAAGGTTCAGTAATCTTATCTCTGGACTCGGTCGTGCAATCAACAAGGTGCAGCTGCCTGAGCAAATCCGGCCGGACAACCTGCTTGCAATCGGGATAGGTGTGTACAATACGCTCACTGACAATAATGTAGCTCTTGTGAAGGAATACGAGTCAGGGCAGTTGCAGGCCTTGATGATCGAATCCGACAGGATGGCAATTCGCAGAACAGTCCCATAAAGGACGCCTCTCAGGTAATTTTTTTGGTCAAATAAGTGTTGAAAACGGATTAACTTTCCGGAAAATTTCTTTTACTTTTTGCCCGTAGCTAATTTGAAACCCGAATTATTAACCCAAAATCCGTTGTATGATGAAAAATCTCTACTCCTTTCAGCCTTTGTGCTTTTGACAGGTGGAGCCTTGCTTGCCCAGAAAGCCTACACCTTTAAACAGCCCTTTCCGGAGCACAAGGCAGTGCAGAAAATGATGGTCGGCATTGAGCCTGTGAAAGAAGGCAATATGGCGCAGCCAAGGCCTGTTGACCTCACACCTTTTATGCCCCAGTACAAAAAAACACCAATGTGGTTACCGTGATCGACCTTGGTACTTCGGCAAATGCGCAAACGCTCAATCCCACAGTGACCGGCGAAAATATGCTGTGTCCTGAGGGCACGGGTGTGGTAAGTACACAGGTTTTCGACACGTATCAGTGGCACCGGCGATATTTAGGCAGTTCTCAGACACAGTCCTTGCCCGGGCAGGTGTTTCAGCAACTGGTGATGGATTACCACAATTTTGCTGCCTCCTATGTGTCGGTCACTGTGACGCAGGGCGGACAAACCGCTACCTCGCCGGAGTTTTTTGTGGACGGGTATGTTTTTTGCCCCCTTTGTCATCATCGATGGCACGTTTTCCATTGGCCCCGAAGGCGAGATTGTCTGGTGCCCTGGCGATAGCCTGAGCTTCGAGCTGGGAATGCCCTACAACACCAATATCACCTGGTATCGCAACGGGCAGCCCATTCCCGGAGCAGTTTCGAATGTGCTCAAAGTGACTCAGGACGGTTCGTACAGCGTCAGCGCAGCCCCTGAGGTCTGTCCGGATTATATCCAATGGCTTGGGGTGCCACTTGAGGTGATTTACTGTACAACAGGGATCGGCGGAAAGCTTGTTTCAGGCATACGGCTTGTAGACAAGGGTGATGCGGTGTATCTCATGCAAGATGGCGATGCACTATGTGATCAGAGGCCTTATCGCATTTTCGATGGCATGGGCAGGTTGCTTGGCGCAGGGCTTGTGGATGCCGGCCGGATTCCGGTTGCCGGTTTGCCCCCGGTTTGTTGATTATTCACACTGATGGTTTTCCGGCGTTTCGATTCATAAAAAACAGGTGAGTTATGGCGGTCAGGGGCAGGTATTCTTCAAAACGGCTTACGATATAAAAATGCGGCTGCAAAGGGGTCGAAAGGGCAGGGGCCGAGCCGGGGTGAAACACGGAAATACCCCTTAACATCCTCAAGCGCAAATGGTTGCAGGTCCTGCATGTGAATCTCCCTGCTGAAAAGCAAAGGAGCCGCTTTCTGAAAGAGGTGGTTGCCCAGTGGCTTATCGCCGTAAACCAGCACCGGCTGAGCGCTTTGTTCCGCAATGCCCGCATCGGTCACCAGGTTGTGCTTCAATCCGAGCAGCCTGCCAAGCACAAGATCGAAGGCGTAGATCAGCCTTTGGGTGATGCGCGGCACATGGACAATCAGCTCTGTCATGGAGCCCAAAGGTAAGCAAATTGGTTGTGAGGAAGTCAGCTGTGTGGCATCAGTTTGCAAGCTGTTGAATTGCAGCCCGAAATAGGTATTTTGTTGCTGCGACGGCCGCAACCAAGGGGCATTTTACTACTTTTACCGTCCGCTTTAAGCTTAGCCTGATGGATCAATACATTGTTTCTGCGCGAAAATACCGGCCTGCCACTTTCGACATGGTTGTGGGGCAGGCTTCGATCACCCTCTACCCTGAAAAATGCCATTCGTAACAATACCTTAGCCCAGGCATTTTGTTCACGGGGCCAAGGGGTGTGGGCAAGACAACCTGCGCCCGCATCCTGGCTAAAACCATCAACTGTCTCAACCCCACGCCCAACCAGGAGCCCTGCGACCAGTGCGAATCGTGCATCTCGTTCCGCCAGTCGGCTTCGTTCAATATCCATGAGCTCGATGCTGCATCGAACAATTTGGTGGACGACATTCGCACCCCTTGTGGAGCAGGTGCGCATTCCCCCGCAGGTGGGCAAATACAAGATTTACATCATCGACGAGGTGCACATGCTCACCCAGGCCGCCTTCAATGCGTTTCTTAAAACCCTGGAAGAACCGCCCTCATATGCCAAATTCATCCTGGCCACCACCGAAAAACACAAGATTATTCCACCATCCTCTCGCGCTGTCAGATCTACGACTTCAAGCGCATCACCGTGGACGACATCTCTCGGCATCTGGCATATGTGGCTGAAAAAGAGGGTGTAAACATCGACGAGGATGCGCGCAACATCATTACCCTCAAAGCCGATGGCGCCCTGCGTGATGCCCTCCATTTTCGACCAGATGGTGAGCTTCTCTGGTCGCAACATCACCTACCACGATGTGATCAGCAACCTGAACGTGCTCGACTTTGAGTACTATTTCCGTATGGTGGATTACCTGCTTCGGGCAGAGGTAAGCGGCATTCTGCTGATGCTCAACGAGGTCATTTTCAATGGCTTCGATCCCCAGCACTTTATGAACGGACTGGCATCGCATATGCGCAACCTGCTGGTGGCCTCGCGGGCCCGAAACGGCTGCCTTGCTCGAGGTGTCGGAAACCTTGCGCGAACGTTACCGGCAGCAAGCCGCAGGATGTGATCCGAAGTTTCTGCTCAATGCCCTGGAAATCAGCAACGAGTGCGATGTAAACTATAGCAAGAGTTCCAACAAACGCCTGCTGGTCGAGCTCTCGCTGCTCAGAATGGCCTCAGCGGCAGGCAGAGAAAACGTTGTACCACCGCAAACATAAGTATTCCCGTACAACAGACTCCGCCCAGCCCGCGACCTGCGCCCTCGCCCCAGACTGCAACAACAAAAAAACCGGAGACCGCTGCACAATCAGGTCCGGCCTCCGCTCAGGCCGCCACCCCGGTGATTCCTCCCGCTGCTTCGGCCCCATCGCCTGCCGCTCCGTCCGTAGCTCCGCCCAAACCTGAATCAGGTTCCACCAGCGGCTACCAGTCGGCCACTGCCACACGCACAGTCAACGAACCCAAGCCATCCATCCCCTCGGGCATTCGTACCATGTCCATTTCCAGGCCTGCCAGCCAGTCGGTGAACCAAAAGCAGAGCAACCCATTCGCAATGCCCCTTTCACCCAGGACGACCTGACAAATGCCTGGAAAAGCTTTTTGCGATTATTATTCCTCTGTTTCGCAGGCTTTTACGAATGCCGTCAGCGGACTCCAAGCCCGAACTTGGTGAGGATTGGACAGTAAGGGTGAAAGTAAACAGCAAATACACCATTTCGGACAAACTCAACTGGAACGCTTTGCAGGAATACCTTCTTCGATCGCCTCAACAACAACCAGTTTAGCTGGTGCCCGAAGTTACCGATACGCCTGTAAGCCCGCCACAGCCCTTTACCGACAGGGAAAAATTTGAAAAATGAAAGAAGACTATCCCTTCCTCACACAGCTGAGCTTCGACCTCGAGCTGGAGCCGGAGGCTTAGTTTCTCATCAAAAATATTCCGACACCAATGAAGATTCTGAGGAAGTTCTCGATTACATCGCGCAGGCCCCTGAGCAGCAACAGCAAATCATGAAACAACTGATTGATTTGATTGACCGGAAATACCGAGGCCAGCGTGAGTTTCAAATGGAGCCAGCCTGTTTTTGCCTGCGGAAAAGACTTTGCTTATTTCAAAACAGGAAAAAGGAATCACCCTGGGCTTTTCTCGACAGATCGAAGCTCACCGATGCCCGGCAACAGCTCCAGGGCACCGGCAAAGCTTTTATGCCATGTGAAAATAAAAGCCCGGATGAGCTGGCGGATTTCCCTCAGCCTGTGGCTCCGGCGGGCTGCCGGAATTGATCGCTGACTGAAACCTGAAAGATTTTGAACCTCAACTTGATTTCAGGTGTTTTTACTGCTTAGTTATTGCACTTTCAACCAATGAATATTCAATCCTGCACCATGAAAAAATCCTCCTTTCGCTTTTCAGTTTGTTGCTGATTGCAACGGCTGTGTCGCAGCCTTTGTTGCAAAAGCCCGTTCAGCTCGACCCGAACGTGAAAACAGGTCAGCTCAAAACGGACTCACCTATTACATACAGCGCAATACCACACCTCCCGGTAGGTGGAGCTCCGGCTGGCTGTGAATGCCGGCTCGATTCTGGAAGACGATGACCAGCAGGGACTGGCGCATTTTGTGGAGCACATGGCGTTCAATGGCACCAGGCGTTTCAGTAAGAATGCGTTGGTCAACTTCCTGGAGCGTTCGGGTGTACGTTTCGGCCCCGACCTGAATGCCTATACCAGTTTCGACGAAACGGTTTACATGCTTCAGATGCCTACCGACCGGCCAGGGCTGGTTGATTCGGCCTTTATGGTGCTCGAAGAATGGGCAGCCTGGGTAGCCATGGAAGGGGAGGAGATCGACAAAGAGCGTGGTGTGATTCGCGAAGAGTGGCGCCTGGGCCTGGGTGCCGAAGACCGCATGCGGAAAAAATACTTCCCGGTCATCTTCAACGGCTCACGATATGCCGACCGCCTTCCGATCGGTACACTGGGAGTGATCGACACAGCCAGCCACGAAACCCTGAGGCGTTTCTACCGCGACTGGTACCGTCCGAACCTTCAGGCCGTGGTCGTGGTGGGCGACATTGATCCGGCCTACGCAGAAGCCAAAATCAAAAAACACTTTGGCCACCTCAAAAACCCCAAAAGGCAACGCGAACGCACGGTGTTCGGGGTGCCGGACAACATCGAACCCCTGGTAGCGATGGCCACCCGATCCCGAGGCTACCAGCAGCGTTTTCAGGCTGATGTACAAGCATCCCCGCAAAACTGTGCACACCTGGGCCGATTACCGCGAAGTGCTGATGCAGCGCCTCTACAGCAGCATGATGGCTGCCCGCTTTGCCGAACTCAACCAGAAACCCGAATCTCCTTTATCACCGCTTCATCGTTTTACGGGGGCTTTCTGGGCGGGCCATCAACGCACCCCACCTCGTTTGCGGCCATCAAGGAAAACCGCATCGAAGATGCCATCACGCGCCTGGTGATGGAAAACGAGCGGGTGCGTCGCCATGGATTTACCCCGGCGAACTCGAAACGTCAGAAAACCGAACTCCGCCTCGGCCGAACGCCGCTTCCGCGAGCGCGACAAAACCAACTCGGCATCGCTGGTCTGGCCTAGCCACCGCACACTTCCTCCAGCGGTCGCCGGTGCCTGGACCTGAGCTCGAACTCCAGATGATCCGCGAATTGCCGCCTACAATCACCCTGCAGGATATGAACGCCCTTGCCCCGGCATGGATTACCGAACATAACATGGTGGCCGTGCTCACCGCACCCCAGCGACGATCTCCCGGTGCCCGACGAAACACGCGTATTGGAACTCATCCAGGAGGCCAGGAAGCTCGGGGTGGAACCTTATGAAGATACATTTACCGATGCGCCTCTGATGAGTAACAAGCCTGAGCCTCTGGCGGTTATGCCGCAGGCTGAAGACAAAGGCCAGGTGCGCGAATATGTGCTGAACAACAACATCAGGCTTGTTGTAAAAGCCCACCGACTTTAAAAACGACGAAATCCTGATCAATGCCTTTCTGCCCGGCGGCATCTCGCTGGCTCGGATGAGGCTGTGTTTGCGGCATGCGTGATGCCCCGCATGATCCAGGGCAGCGGCATAGGCGAATTCAGCGCCGTTGACCTGCAGAAGAAGCTGGCCGGACAACAGCTTAACCTGCAGCCTTTGCCGAAGAGTTCCGCCATGGATTCCGTGGCAACGCCAGTCCGAAAGACTTCGAAACCCTGCTCCAGCTGCTGTATCTGCATACGCAGGGTGCCCGCCGCGATGCTGATGCATTTGAAGCCCTGCGCTCGCAGCTGATGAGTCAGATGCGGTTTGTGCGCGCCAACCCCGAGTGGTGTTCCAGCGACACCCTCACCAGACTGCTCGCCAACAACCACCCCGCGCATTTGCTGTGCCCGATGCCAGCCAGATGGAAAACCTCAGGCCGGAAGTGGTTTATTCCTTGGTACGACAAAATGTTCACCGATGCCAATGGCCTCACCGTGATTGTGGTGGGCAACATCAGCGAGGCGCAGTTGCCCATGCTGGCCGCCTACCTCAATGCTTTGCCGGCCGGCCGCCTGCAATTGCAATGGAAAGACCATGGCATGCGTTTCCGCCGCAAACTATTGATGCCAAAGTGTTTGCAGGCACTGAGAACCAAAGCCAGGTGGCTGTCAACTTCAACAGTCCGTTCGACTGGAACGACCGCAACCGCCTGGCTGATGAACCTGGCAACAGCAGGGCCTACAACATCAAGCTGCGCGAAAACATGCGCGAAGAACTGGGTGGGGTGTATGGCGTCAGCGCCCGCGGCAACGCAAACAGGCCGCCAGCTCCACCTGACCATCAGCGTAGGCTGGGGTAACAATCCATCACTGGTGGATACCTCTCCTCCGTGGTGTCCGGACAGATGCGCCAGATCATGAGCATGGCCCCACGCCCGAAGACCTTGCCAAGGCGTGAAAGAAACCGCAATCCGCGAACGCGGAAACCAACGAAAAAACAAAACAACCACCAGCAGCTACCTCGATTTCCTTCTTCAACAACACCCCCCGACAGACTTCCGACGAATTCAGGTTTGCAGAATCGGTGAGCATAGCCGAAATCCGCGAATTTCAATCAGATATTTTTTCCAAACCTGACACTACCTGCGCGTTACCCTTTATCCGGAGAACATGCGGGGAATAAAACATTAAGTTTCTTCTCGTAACACACCGAAAATCCGAAGGCGGTCGATGTTTATCTGTCGTCCGGCAATCCTGCAAGGGGTTTTCCTATTTATGTGAATTTTGGTGCCGTTGCTGTAACTTTAACAGGCACAGGCGTCTAGGTAATTGCATCGAAACATTATCGGATGACCGGAAGGAAATACAATCTGAGCGGTGCAGCTATGCCGACAACATCTATGATTTGTCCTGGAAAATCTCGGGATGCCGAACAAGCCCGCGATGTGGTGCAGGATACCTAAGCCAGGTGTGGCTCAAAGTGGACGATATCGAGTTCAGCAAAGCCAAGTCTTATCTTTTACCACAGCCTACAACACCATGATCGACCTGATCAGGCGCGAAGAACGTCGCAGGGCCAATATGCCGCTGCAACAGGCCGGAGTTGCTTGCGAACGTCGTAAGGACCTGGCAGGAGGTGCCTCAGCCAGGCCCTGGCCACCTGCCCTCCAGCAGCAGCAATCGCTTGTGCTGCTGCGCGATTACGAAGGCTACAGCTACGAAGAGATAGGTCGATC